>CATQHH010000001.1:7500-10000 GCA_958295855.1 uncultured Poribacteria bacterium
AGTGTGTGCCTGCAGTTCTATATCAATTTCTTTAGTACTTCTAGTTTTCCATTGTGTTGCATTAAGTGTAATGTATGTAATGCTTGCAATGAGTGCACTGTATCAGTTATTGTTCTCGACAAGATTTATTTTCAATGTGCCAGTTATTAGCTATTCTGGACAAGACTCTACATGCCAGTTATTTAGTTATTCTGTTTCAACATGCCAGTTATTCAGTTATTCTGGACTAGACTGTTTCAACATGCCAGTTATTCAGTTATTCTGGACAAGACTGTTTTCAATGTGCCACGAGGTAATCGTTCTACTTGCCTCCGACAGTTGTGGTATTGGGTTGTGAGGTTGGACCCAAGACATGTGATGGCGGAACTGCAATAACAGTGGATCCTGCTTACCCAAAGTTCAAGGCAATGTTCATTTCCCAAAAGCTTCGCGTTTGTATGGCCTCACCCCCTCAAAATGTGGTGCATTTGTATGGCTTCACATCAAAATTTCCTGCGGCGCTTATATTTGCCTAGGGTGTATCGCCTATCCTGCACTTGATGCCCACCTACTTCCATAGCCGACTAGTATACGCCTACCCTTTCTAACTCATTCCCATACTAGCACCTATTCACTACTTTCATACACAAACTTCTATATCTACAGTGGCATAGCATTATAATGCAACGCAGCTGCCCACATACACTGCGGATTAACCTCAACTATATCAACTGTGCTCGCTTTCTACACAAGTCATTCAACAAGTAATCTCAATCTCAAGGGCCAGACCCAGCTCAAACTTTAGCAATTCACGCTCACAAAGTGCATCGGTAGTATAGTAGGATGTAGTGCATACTTCTGGTTTAACCTACCGAACGTCTGACCAGTTCAGATCGCCTACCAGATGTTATCTGACACACATACTCAGTAGGGCAAATGAACGGTTACATTCCGATTCCACACAGATTTGAAATTGGTAGACTGATACTGTACCGTAAATAGCCTCGTTCCCAGTTTTGAGAATGTCAGGTAGACGTGAGGGTGGGGGGGCGGTGCCCGACGAATAATCTCAAGGTCCTTCTTGTAATATCTTGTCCAAGAACTTGAGACTGTAACATTAGAAAGAGCGTCAATACAGCTCGTTGTTTGGTAGACTCGAGGCTGATCAACGCAAAGTTAGTGAATTACAACGATCGGGCACCGCCTCCCTCACGTGTACCCTCACGTCTACCTGACATCACGCACGTGACTCTTTCTCCCAGGCCTTCCCCCTCCGTTTTTATGCAAGCGATCAAAAACTGGAGGCGGGAACGGCCTGAGAACGAGGCTATACCGTAAACCGACATAGGGTGTCCAGTCCCATTCCGAAAACATTCTCAAAACTGGGAACCGGTTTTTAATGAAGAGCACGTGCAATGCGTGGTAAACATGGAGTAGCAGATCAACATGGCCACGAATGCTTCCGAGCTTGCTTTGCATCCATATCAAGGTATTCTGGTTGATGGAATTAACGCTTAACTGCAGTCAAGTGTTAATTATATTCATGACATGCTGGATTTTTGTGGTTTTGATGCGGTTAACGGTGTTGATAGTGGAAGGAAGCCCCTGCGCGAGCACAAGATAGAGAGGGGGGGAAATCTCGCTCTGGAGACTAAGTTGAACTTTTGTAGTTGCTCTGGAGACTAAGTCCCATTTTTGGAGTACCACCGATGCCCTTTTGGGGGGAAAATTCTCAACTTCTCCCACGAATGGGGCGTCGGTAGTAGCGGCGATACCATTCCTTAGAGTAAGTCGGCGGAAGTGGTATCGGTGCGCGCCAAAGTTGGCACTTAGTTACCAGGCAACCACTATGAGTGTTTTGACAAATGTGTTAATGAAACTACCTGTTTTCCCTATATGTGAGGAGGAGTGTGTTTGGTTGAGCTGTGCTGAGGTTGGTCAGATGAGCCAGCAGCCGTCCTCCTCGATGTGTACGAGTGTTGTTCGGAGCAGACGTAGTGCTGCCGAGTGCATTACTGGGGTGCTGCGCTTGAAGGGAGCAGAAGCATTGCCCGGCTGGCTCGGTAGCAGCAAGAAGACAATTCTGGTGGCCCAACCGTTGTACCAGTTGCCGGCCACTGGTCTTGGAATGCAGAGTTTTGGGAGTTGCAGTTCTGTTGCACCGTGGAAGAAACGTCTCCATTGTGGATAATTGTGGACCTTTGGTGGTTCACATGGACTCGAGCACGAGTGCCGGCCTTCTTGCCAGCTGTTGTGCTCGAATTGGTGGTGTTGTGAGCGAGGGCTTTGCAAGTGAGAAAGTTTGAGTGACCTGTGTGGGCACCGGCTTTCTGCCTGAGAGCAGAGGTCGTGGGCAATGCAGTTGCCACACGATAGTTACCTGGTTGATCCTGCCAGTAGTCATATGCTTGTCTCAAAGACTAAGCCATGCATGTCTAAGTATAAACGCTTCTATACTGTGAAACTGCGAATGGCTCATTAAATCAGTTATAGTTTATTTGATGGTTCCTTACTACTTGGA
>CATQHH010000001.1:25000-27500 GCA_958295855.1 uncultured Poribacteria bacterium
CATACGTCTTGAGTGGTGGTATGCCTTGACAATCCTCTTTCACTTCACATCCTGGAGTATGAAGTTCACTGTTGTAGTGTGTGTGCCTGCAGTTCTATATCAATTTCTTCTACTACTTGTAGTTTCAGATTTCCATACATCCTGGGTAGTTGTGCACTGTATCACCTACTCTTTCTCTCCTACAGGTGAAGCTTGTTCACATCACAGATAACTGTTTTAGTGTGTGCCTGCAGTTCTATATCAATTTCTTTAGTACTTCTAGTTTTCCATTGTGTTGCATTAAGTGTAATGTATGTAATGCTTGCAATGAGTGCACTGTATCAGTTATTGTTCTCGACAAGATTTATTTTCAATGTGCCAGTTATTAGCTATTCTGGACAAGACTCTACATGCCAGTTATTTAGTTATTCTGTTTCAACATGCCAGTTATTCAGTTATTCTGGACTAGACTGTTTCAACATGCCAGTTATTCAGTTATTCTGGACAAGACTGTTTTCAATGTGCCACGAGGTAATCGTTCTACTTGCCTCCGACAGTTGTGGTATTGGGTTGTGAGGTTGGACCCAAGACATGTGATGGCGGAACTGCAATAACAGTGGATCCTGCTTACCCAAAGTTCAAGGCAATGTTCATTTCCCAAAAGCTTCGCGTTTGTATGGCCTCACCCCCTCAAAATGTGGTGCATTTGTATGGCTTCACATCAAAATTTCCTGCGGCGCTTATATTTGCCTAGGGTGTATCGCCTATCCTGCACTTGATGCCCACCTACTTCCATAGCCGACTAGTATACGCCTACCCTTTCTAACTCATTCCCATACTAGCACCTATTCACTACTTTCATACACAAACTTCTATATCTACAGTGGCATAGCATTATAATGCAACGCAGCTGCCCACATACACTGCGGATTAACCTCAACTATATCAACTGTGCTCGCTTTCTACACAAGTCATTCAACAAGTAATCTCAATCTCAAGGGCCAGACCCAGCTCAAACTTTAGCAATTCACGCTCACAAAGTGCATCGGTAGTATAGTAGGATGTAGTGCATACTTCTGGTTTAACCTACCGAACGTCTGACCAGTTCAGATCGCCTACCAGATGTTATCTGACACACATACTCAGTAGGGCAAATGAACGGTTACATTCCGATTCCACACAGATTTGAAATTGGTAGACTGATACTGTACCGTAAATAGCCTCGTTCCCAGTTTTGAGAATGTCAGGTAGACGTGAGGGTGGGGGGGCGGTGCCCGACGAATAATCTCAAGGTCCTTCTTGTAATATCTTGTCCAAGAACTTGAGACTGTAACATTAGAAAGAGCGTCAATACAGCTCGTTGTTTGGTAGACTCGAGGCTGATCAACGCAAAGTTAGTGAATTACAACGATCGGGCACCGCCTCCCTCACGTGTACCCTCACGTCTACCTGACATCACGCACGTGACTCTTTCTCCCAGGCCTTCCCCCTCCGTTTTTATGCAAGCGATCAAAAACTGGAGGCGGGAACGGCCTGAGAACGAGGCTATACCGTAAACCGACATAGGGTGTCCAGTCCCATTCCGAAAACATTCTCAAAACTGGGAACCGGTTTTTAATGAAGAGCACGTGCAATGCGTGGTAAACATGGAGTAGCAGATCAACATGGCCACGAATGCTTCCGAGCTTGCTTTGCATCCATATCAAGGTATTCTGGTTGATGGAATTAACGCTTAACTGCAGTCAAGTGTTAATTATATTCATGACATGCTGGATTTTTGTGGTTTTGATGCGGTTAATGGTGTTGATAGTGGAAGGAAGCCCCTGCGCGAGCACAAGATAGAGAGGGGGGGAAATCTCGCTCTGGAGACTAAGTTGAACTTTTGTAGTTGCTCTGGAGACTAAGTCCCATTTTTGGAGTACCACCGATGCCCTTTTGGGGGGAAAATTCTCAACTTCTCCCACGAATGGGGCGTCGGTAGTAGCGGCGATACCATTCCTTAGAGTAAGTCGGCGGAAGTGGTATCGGTGCGCGCCAAAGTTGGCACTTAGTTACCAGGCAACCACTATGAGTGTTTTGACAAATGTGTTAATGAAACTACCTGTTTTCCCTATATGTGAGGAGGAGTGTGTTTGGTTGAGCTGTGCTGAGGTTGGTCAGATGAGCCAGCAGCCGTCCTCCTCGATGTGTACGAGTGTTGTTCGGAGCAGACGTAGTGCTGCCGAGTGCATTACTGGGGTGCTGCGCTTGAAGGGAGCAGAAGCATTGCCCGGCTGGCTCGGTAGCAGCAAGAAGACAATTCTGGTGGCCCAACCGTTGTACCAGTTGCCGGCCACTGGTCTTGGAATGCAGAGTTTTGGGAGTTGCAGTTCTGTTGCACCGTGGAAGAAACGTCTCCATTGTGGATAATTGTGGACCTTTGGTGGTTCACATGGACTCGAGCACGAGTGCCGGCCTTCTTGCCAGCTGTTGTGCTCGAATTGGTGGTGTTGTGAGCGAGGGCTTTGCAAGTGAGAAAGTT